>NZ_JASHKY010000050.1:0-13318 GCF_030056935.1 Rhodococcus sp. IEGM 1302
TCACCATCGTCGTCGCCAACGACGACGGCGGCGGTATCTTCGAGCTCCTCGAACAAGGCGACCCGCAGTACGCCGGCGTCTTCGAGCGAGTGTTCGGAACACCACACGGCATGGACCTCGCTGCGCTGTGCGCGGCCTACCGCGTGCCCCACGCAGCGGTCACCGTCGACGCCCTGGCAACGACGCTGGCGCAACCGGCCAACGGCATTCGTGTGCTCGAGGTCGCGACGGATCGCAGTGGGCTGCGCGAACTCCACGCTTCCGTGCGGGCACAGCTGTGACGCAAACGGTTCTGCGTCGTCTCCGCATCGGCGTACTGGTGGTTGCGGTCGGCATTTCCGTGCTCGCGGTGATCCTGGTTCTCGGTGCCTGGCGCAACGATCGGACCATCGAATCGAACATGGGGACCGCAACTGCCGAGGTGCTCTCGGCAGGCTCGCTACGTTCGGCGATCAGCTTCGTGACACCGGACGGCGCCAACCACAACCCTGAACTCGGCGTGCTCTACCCCACCAATCTGACTGTGGGACAACGCATCGAGGTGGAGTACTCCAAAGCCGACCCTGATTTGGTCCGGGTAGCGGGACGCAACGCGACGGTGGCGCTGATCCCGGCAGGATCGGTGATCGTCGTGACGTGGCTCCTGGCTGGACCGTCGATCTGGTACCTGCGCAAGCGGGAAGCGCAGGCGGCAAGTTCGGCGCCGGTCGCCTCGAGTTAGTTCGCGCTTCGCCCGAACTTCACACGAACATGACGTGGACTTTTCCTGGCCCTGTCACCGTTCTCGGTGTGAGAGTAGCCATCGTTGCGGAGTCATTCCTGCCCAACATGAACGGCGTCACCAACTCGGTACTACGCGTGCTCGAACACCTCGATCGCACTGGCCACGACGCCATGGTCATTGCGCCGGACACCGTCGGATCCGACACCTCTGCCGCCACCGAACACGAAGGCGTTCAGGTGGTTCGGGTGCCAGCCGTCATGGTGCCCAAAGTCAGTTCACTTCCCGTCGGCCTGCCGCAACCACGATTGACCACGGCCGTGCGGACCTTCGCGCCCGACGTCGTCCATCTGGCGTCACCGTTCCTGCTCGGCGCCGGGGGAGTGGCCGTCGCGAAGCGGCTCGGGATCCCGACCGTCGCGGTCTACCAGACCGACGTCGCCGGATTTGCCGAAAGCTACGGTCTCGGCGTCACCAGTCGCGCCGCATGGGCGTGGACCCGTCGAATCCACAAGAGCTGCAACAGGACACTCGCGCCCTCCACGTCGGCAGTCGACGCCCTCGAAGAGCACGGCATTCCGCGCGTGCACCGATGGGCCCGTGGCGTCGACGCACAACGATTCGCGCCTTCGCGTCGTAGCTCGGTGTTGCGGCAGTCCTGGATCGGCGACAGCGACCGGTTGGTGGTCGGCTTCGTCGGTCGCCTCGCGCCCGAAAAGCACGTCGAACGATTGGCGGCCCTGGCCGGCGATCCCAGTGTGCAGATCGTCGTCGTCGGAGACGGCCCGGACCGCGAGAACCTACGACGACTGATGCCGGACGCGATCTTCACCGGACAACTCGGCGGTACCGCGCTGGCCGACGCCTACGCGAGCCTGGACGTATTCGTTCACCCCGGCGAGCACGAGACCTTCTGCCAGGCGGTCCAGGAAGCCCTCGCGAGCGGTGTGCCTGTCGTCGGACCGGACGCCGGCGGACCACGTGACCTGATCTCGCATTGCCGCAACGGCTACCTCCTGCCGACGGACAGGTTCACCGAACTCCTGCCAAGCGCCGTGGACGCACTTCGTCAGCGTGATCTGCGGGTGCAGTTCGGCTCCGCGGCGAGGCGCTCGGTGCTGCACCGGACCTGGCCGGCAATCTGCGAAGAGTTGCTCCGTCACTACGAGGACGTGCAGGGCCTCGGGCGGCGAACGGGTGCCAGAGCAGCCTGAACGCCCTCGCTGCACGAGGGTTGGTAGCGTTTCGGGTGTGGCCACTACACACGGAACCCGAGCAACTCTCGAGAAGCAACCGCACGAAGTAGCGTCGATGTTCGACGACGTCGCGGAGCGATACGACCTCACCAACACCGTGCTGTCCTTCGGCCAGGACAAGGGTTGGCGCAAGGCCACCCGCGAAGCCCTCGACCTCAAGCCGGGCGAGAAGGTACTCGACCTCGCCGCCGGAACCGGAGTCTCGACCGTCGAACTGGGGCGCTCCGGTGCCTGGTGCGTCGCCACCGACTTCTCCAAGGGCATGCTCAAGGCCGGAATCTCGCGCAAAGTTCCGATGGTCGCCGGTGACGCGATGTACCTGCCCTATGCCGACAACGTGTTCGACGCCGCGACGATTTCCTTCGGCCTGCGCAACGTCTCCGACTTCGAAGCCGGACTGCGTGAGATCGCCCGCGTCACCAAGCCGGGCGGACGTCTCGTCGTCAGCGAGTTCTCGACGCCCGTCTTCGGGCCCTTCCGCACGGTCTACATGGAGTACCTGATGAAGGCGCTCCCGCAGGTCGCACGCACCGTCAGCAGCAACCCCGACGCCTACGTCTACCTCGCCGAATCGATCCGCGCCTGGCCGACCCAGGAAGAGTTGGCCCGCAAGATCGAGGCTGCCGGCTGGAAGAACGTCAAGTGGCGCAACCTCACCGGCGGCATCGTGGCGCTGCATTACGCCACTGCCTGAACTGCTGTGCGCCTTTATTAACCCCCGGCGGTTAATAAAGGCGCACAGCACTTGCTCAACCGAACAGCGGCCGGGAGTCGATCTTTCTCGACGCGGCCCCCGACGCACGCCATGCCTTCGCCGTCAGATCGGCGTCGGCGTCGGTGACGAGGTTCCCCATCACCCGAACGGCGACCGTCATCAGTGCCCGTGAGCGCATCGCGATCGGACCCGACGCGGGCAGGAACTGCGGAACCGTCAGCAGGCCTGCGAGCCGGCGCGCGACCGAGAACGCCTGCCCGTAGTGCTCCCGAAGCACGGTCGGCCACAGCTCCGTCAGATCGTCGGCGCCGAGCTGTTCGACCACCAGACGTCCGCCTTCGAGGCCGTAGTCGATGCCCTCACCGTTGAGCGGGTTCACACACGCTGCGGCGTCGCCGATCACGGCCCAGTTGCGTCCGGCGATGTTGGAAACTGCTCCACCCATGGGTAGCAAAGCCGAAGCGACGGAATGTATTTCGCTGCTCCACTGCCACTCGCTTCGGCGCTGATCGGTGTAGAGGTCGAGCAAGGGTCGCAGGGCACCTGGAGCCGGGCGCTTGGACGTCGCCAGTGTCCCGACGCCGATGTTCACCTCGCCGGTGCCGAGCGGGAAGATCCAGCCGTACCCCGCCTGCAACGTGCCCTCCGCGTCCCGCAGTTCCAGATGCGAGGTGATCCACGGGTCGGCGCTGCGCGGCGTAGCGACGTACGCGCGTGCCGCGACGCCGTACGCGGTGTCCCGGTGCCACTGCCGTCCCAGCTTCTTGCCGAGCGTCGAGCGAACGCCGTCGGCGATGATCAGCGTCCGACAACGAAGGGTGCTTCGTCCCGAGGGGCCGGCGAGTACGACGGCGGCTACTCGATCACCGTCGAGTTCGACGTCGACGGCCTTGGTGCCCTCGACCATGACCGCGCCCGATTCGACGGCGCACCGGCGAATGGCGTCGTCGAGTTCGGTCCGGGGGATGGCGCTGCCGATCGGCGGGAACGACGTCCCCGGCCACTCGAGTTCGAGTTCTTGTCCGAAGCCGGACAACCGTAGTCCCTTGTTCGTCGTGTGTGACCGAACCCACTCGCCGAGGCCGAGGAGATCCAGTTCGGCCACGGCGCGCGGAGTGAGTCCATCACCACAAGTCTTGTCTCGCGGGAAGACGGCAGCGTCCACCAGCACGACGTCTCGGCCGCTGCGGGCGGCCCACGCCGCGGCCGAAGAACCCGCGGGACCTGCGCCGATGACCACAATGTCGGTTTCGTTCGGAAGCGAATCGACGACGGGGGACTGCTCTTCTACGGACACACTCACATCTTCCCAGGCTCGCGATCGCCACCGTGGCGAGGCCGTCCCGAGTGCGAACCGCTAGGTTCACTACCGTGGGAACCGAGCCGTCACTGACGACAGGAATGGGTACTGACATCGTGAGCACCGAAAAGACTGCTGCCGACGCAACCGCATCGAGCACCGTCGTTGCAGGCATCGACCTGGGCGACGAACAGCTCGCCGCAGTAGTGCGTGGTGGACTCTCCGATGTCGAGGAGTTGTTGGTCAGCGAGCTGTCCGACGGAGAAGACTTCCTCACCGAGGCCGCGCTGCATCTCGCGCGAGCTGGTGGAAAGCGCTTCCGTCCGTTGTTCACGATCCTGACCGCGCAACTCGGACCGGTGCCGAACGATCCGTCGATCATCACCGCAGCGACTGTCACCGAACTCGTTCACCTGGCGACGCTCTATCACGACGACGTCATGGACGAGGCGTCCATGCGGCGCGGAGCACCCAGCGCCAATGCCCGCTGGGGAAACAGCGTGGCGATCCTGGCCGGCGACTATCTGTTCGCGCACGCATCACGACTGGTGTCGACGCTCGGACCCGAGGCCGTTCGGATCATCGCCGAAACATTCGCCGAACTGGTCACCGGCCAGATGCGCGAGACGATCGGTGTCAAGAAGGAGCAGGATCCGGTCGAGCACTACCTCAAGGTCGTGTGGGAGAAGACCGGTTCGCTGATCGCTGCTTCGGGACGCTTCGGCGGCACCTTCTCCGGCGCCGACGCAGCTCACATCGAGCGCCTCGAGCGCCTGGGTGATGCCGTCGGCACCGCGTTCCAGATCTCCGACGACATCATCGACATCTCGTCCGTATCGGCGCAGTCCGGCAAGACGCCCGGCACCGACCTGCGCGAGGGAGTCCACACCCTGCCCGTCCTGTACGCGTTCCGCGAAGAAGGGGCCGACGCAGATCGCCTGCGGGAGCTGCTCGCGGGCCCGGTTACCGAAGATGCCCTGGTAGAAGAAGCTCTCGAACTGCTCGAGCGTTCGCCGGGCATGGTCAAGGCGAAGGCAAAGCTGGGCGAGTATGCCGTCGCGGCGAAAGCTCAGTTGGCTGAGCTCCCGCAGGGACCGGCCAACGAAGCGCTCGTGCGTCTCGTCGATTACACGATCGAACGAGTCGGCTGACACCTCGGCGAATCGGGGCCACCGGGTGGAAACCCCGACAGTCACTGGGTGGGAACCCTGATGACCCTGTCCTTCGTTGACTGAACAGAACCGGTGCATACACCGGGGAGTTCGGGTGAGCCTTCGGCTCCAGCGAGGCAAGAGGTGAGCGGTTTGCACGGCTACGCGAACGGTGCGAAGACATTCGGCTTGTTGGTGGGGATGTCGGCGCTGATCGTCTTCATCGGCTCGCTGTTCAACAGCCCGTTCCTTCTGTGGGGATCCGTTCTGTTTGCCGTCGGCATGAATGCCTACGTGTACTTCAACAGCGACAAGCTGGCGCTTCGATCGATGCGCGCCCAGCCCATCACCGAGGTCGAGGCACCGGCGATCTACCGGATCGTGCGCGAACTCGCCACGACGGCGCACCAACCGATGCCCAGGCTGTACGTCAGCCCCACGAACGCCCCGAACGCGTTTGCCACCGGTCGTAGCCCTCGGCATGCCGCGGTATGCGTGACCAGCGGCATCATGCAGATCCTGAACGAACGCGAACTGCGTGCCGTGCTCGGGCACGAACTCTCCCACGTTTACAACCGGGACATTTTGATCTCGTCCGTGGCCGGCGCGATGGCCAGCGTCATCTCTGGCCTGGCCAACTTCGCGATGTACGCGAGCATCTTCGGCGGCCGAGGGAACGGGCAGGGAAGCAATCCGATCGCGCTGCTGCTCGTCTCCCTGCTGGGACCGATCGCAGCAACCGTGGTCAAGCTGGCCGTCTCGCGCTCTCGCGAGTACCAGGCGGATCAATCGGGAGCCGAGCTCACCGGTGACCCGCTGGCGTTGGCGTCGGCGCTGCGCAAGCTCGAGTCGGGCGTGGCAGCCGCGCCGTTGCCGCCTGAGCCCAAGCTCGCGGCGCAGTCACACCTGATGATCGCCAACCCCTTCAGAGCGGGGGACAAGGTGAGCAAGCTGTTCTCGACGCATCCGCCCATGGCGGATCGTATCGAGCGTTTGGAGAAGATGGCGGGGATGTAGGGGCCTTCGGCCCCTGTGAGCCTTTCTGGTCGTCGGAACTACCAAAAAGGCGCACAGGGGCGCAGCCCCTACTACCGGTAGTTCACGAACTGCAGGGCGATCCCGAAGTCCTCACCCTTGAGCAGGGAGATGACGCCCTGGAGGTCGTCGCGCTTCTTGCTGCTCACACGAAGTTCCTCACCCTGGATCTGCGCCTTGACGCCCTTGGGGCCCTCGTCGCGAATCTTCTTGGTGATCTTCTTCGCGTTCTCGCTGCTGATGCCCTGGACCAAGGTTCCGGACAGCTTGTAGATCTTTCCGGACTGCGCCGGCTCGCCGGCATCGAATGCCTTCAGCGAGATGTCGCGACGGATCAACTTCTCCTTGAACACGTCGAGGGCGGCCAGCAGTCGCTCCTCGGTGTCGGCGTTCAACGTGATCGTCTCTTCACCAGACCACTCGATCGACGCTCCCGTGTTTCGGAAGTCGAAACGCGTGGTCAACTCCTTGGCAGCCTGATGCAGGGCGTTGTCCACCTCTTGACGGTCAACCTTGCTCACCACGTCGAAGGACGAATCAGCCACTTCACACTCCCGCTTTCCGGTAGTTCACGAACATCGAGTTCCGCCCACCTTCCATACCGGTGGACACCTCGACGTTATCGGGTCGGCACCGCCCGTTACCACCCGGTTTGCAAAATGGGGGTGTGTTCGTTGTATTCTTCTCACCGCACCGAGGAAGCCGTTTTCGGCCGCCGCACGTCGCGATATACTTGCGAATGCGCCGGATCGAAGCCTGGTGCAAGCACGGCAGATTGCCCGAGCGGCCAATGGGAGCGGACTGTAAATCCGTCGGCTTATGCCTACGTAGGTTCGAATCCTACATCTGCCACACCAAGTCAGCCCCGATTCTCTTCGCGAGAGTCGGGGCTGACTTTTTTGTGCGTGTACCGAGGTCGAGCGCGCGTTGGCGACGCAGGCGCCGGCTTCGGCTCAGGGGTGTCGGAGGCTCAGGGGCCTCGGGATGGGCCCCGGGGGATGGTTTCAGGGGGAGTGCGGGGTCAAGTTGGTTCCCGCAAAGCCCTCGCCAGCGGCCTCGATCGGTGCAACAATGGGCTCCGGCACCATTTTTGCCCCGATGACCAGCGGATTTGGTGCTGGCGCTCGTTCGTGTGTAATCTTTCGGAGGCTTCAAGAGAGCGGCAACGCGCTCCTGAGCCACGCCCCCTTAGCTCAGTCGGTAGAGCGTTTCCATGGTAAGGAAAAGGTCAACGGTTCGATTCCGTTAGGGGGCTCGCTGGATTGTGGTGCCGTGCTTTCCGCGCGACACTCGACACCGAGGCGGTGTAGCTCAGTTGGTAGAGCAAACGACTCATAATCGTTGCGTCGCCGGTTCAAGTCCGGTCACCGCTACACAATATGCATGATCCACCCTGATTGCTCGTAATCAGATACACCCGAAAGAAGGCATCCCGTGGCCTCCTCGACCGACGTTCGGCCCAAGATCACCTTGGCCTGCGAGGTATGCAAGCACCGCAACTACATCACCAAGAAGAATCGGCGCAACGACCCCGATCGCCTGGAGCTCAAGAAGTTCTGCCCCAACTGCGGAACCCACCAGTCGCATCGCGAGTCGAAGTAGTAAGTCCTTAACAGGACGACGATTTTCGCGGAAGACCCTCTCTGGGCCTGCGTCTTCGGGTCCTAGCTAGAAGAGAGTCTCACCGCGTGACAGATTTGCAAGAGAACCAGGCAGCGGCCGAGGTCCCTACGGACCCGGCCGCTCATGCCGTCCAGATGGTCGGTCACCACTATCGTGTCGAAGACTTCTACGAGGTCGGACGCGAGAAGGTGCGCGAGTTCGCTCGCGCCGTCCAGGACGCCCATCCCGCGCACTACGACGAGACGGCAGCCAAGGGCCTCGGATACGACGGCCTGATCGCTCCCATCACGTTCGTCGCCATCGTGGGTGCCATCGCTCAGCGACGTCTGTTCGAAGAGATCGTCACAGGCTACGACCTGAGTCAGATTCTTCAGACCGATCAGCGCTTGGTGCTGCACAAGCCCATGCAGGTCGGTGACCGACTCTTCTGCGACGTCTTCCTGGATTCGTTCAGGCAGGCCGCAGGTAGCGACATCATCGTGACCAAGAACATCATCACCGATCAGAACGACGAAGCCGTCGTCACCACGTGGACGACGCTTGTTGCTCGAACGGGTGGGGAAGTGGACGAGAACATCGCCCACGCAGTCAAGGACGTGATGATGCATGTCGCTTCGTAAATTTTCCGACGTGAGTGTCGGCGAACTTCTCCCCGAGAAGTCCGTCACTCTGACGCGTGGAAACCTCGCCAACTACGCGGGTGTTTCGGGAGATCCCAATCCGATTCACTTCAGTGACGAGGTCGCACGACTTGCCGGCTTGCCGGACGTCGTCGCGCACGGCATGCTCTCCATGGGCATCGGTGCCGGCTACGTCACCGAATGGCTGGGAGATCCGGGCGCAGTGACCGAGTACAACGTACGGTTCACGAGCCCGGTGATCGTGGCAGCCGACAAGGCTGCCGAGATCGAGTTCACCGCCAAGGTGAAGTCGATCGACGAAGAAAGCAAGACCGCAGTACTGGCAATTGTGGCCAAGTCCGAAGGTAAGAAAATCTTCGGTCGTGCCACTGCCACGGTCCGTCTAGCCTGATCGCAGGGCGGATTGTGTTTGTTCCGGGGCTTTGAAGTACACTGAGATTTCTGGGATTCCTCAGCGCTGCGCGCTGCCCTGAATGTTGCAAGACATTCACCTCGGGTAGCGCGTATGTTGTGTGATCGCAGAACGGTTGATTCAGGCAGGGTCTACCTGTCGAGGTCAACCAAAGGGGCGTAGCTCAACTGGCAGAGCAGCGGTCTCCAAAACCGCAGGTTGCAGGTTCAAGTCCTGTCGCCCCTGCCCCCGGATGCCAGCGACTGAGAGGAACGACGTGAGCGAGGAGCGCGCCAAGCGCGACGCCGACACTTCGGATGCGGAGACTTCACTGTCTGCCGATTCGACCGGTGTCGACGACACTGCAGCTGACGCGACTACGCGTTCCGATCTTTCGTTGGACAAGGACGGTGCCGAAAAGGCTCCCTCCGCATCCAGTGGGGTTTCCAACAAGCCGACCGGCAAGCGCGCTGCACGCGGCGCCTCGGTCAGCGCGTCCACCGTGAAGACTCCGGCCCGGACGGCATCCCGGACATCTTCGGCCAAGCCGACTGCAACGAACCCCGGCAAGAAGCCCAAGGCGAAGAAGGACAACATCTTCAAGCGCCTGCGCAAATTCTTCCGCGAGGTCATCGCAGAACTCCGTAAGGTCATCTGGCCGAACCGCAAGCAGATGATCACCTACACCAGCGTCGTGCTGACGTTCGTGGTCTTCATGGTCGCTTTCATCAGCGGCGTCGATATCGCTGTGATCAAGGGTGTCACCTGGCTGTTCGGCTGATCGCCGTAGCAGTCGGGCGTCTTTGCCTGCGAGCGCGACAAGACCCGACCCGGGTCCGAGTAACGAGAGGAAGCGAGTGCCCCAGTGAGCACCCCCGAGAACGACACGAATGAGGCTTTGGCCGAAGAGCGTGTTTCTGCCGAGGCGGCAGCCGAAGTAGACGTCGTGGTTGCCGAAGGCACCGATGCAGACGTTGCCGAAGGCACTGATGCAGACGCTGCAGCGACCGAGGACGTCATCTCCGACGATGCCGAGAACTCCGACGAGGCCGCTCCCGCCGCCGAGCTCGAGGTCGAGGATCCCGTTGCCGAACTCAAGGCTGCGCTGCGCCGCGCCCCGGGTGACTGGTACGTCATCCACTCGTACGCCGGTTACGAGAACAAGGTCAAGACCAACCTCGAGACTCGCGTTCAGAACCTCGATGTCGGCGACTACATCTTCCAGGTGGAAGTTCCCACCGAAGAGGTCACCGAGATCAAGAACGGCCAGCGCAAGCAGGTCAACCGCAAGGTTCTGCCCGGATACATCCTCGTTCGCATGGAGCTCAACGACGAGTCGTGGGGCGCCGTGCGCAACACGCCTGGTGTCACCGGTTTTGTCGGTGCCACGTCGCGTCCCTCGCCGCTGACCCTCAACGAGGTCGTCAAGTTCCTGCTCCCGCAGCAGGAGCAGAAGAAGCAGCAGGCTGCAGCGGCCGCCGTCGCAGCAGGCGAGGCACCGTCCGAGTCCTTCGGCAAGCCCCTCATCGAGGTCGACTTCGAGGTCGGCGAGTCGGTCACCGTCATGGACGGCCCGTTCGCAACCCTTCCGGCCAGCATCAGCGAGGTCAACGGCGAGCAGCAGAAGCTCAAGGTTCTCGTGTCGATCTTCGGTCGTGAAACCCCGGTTGAGCTCAACTTCAACCAGGTCGCGAAGATCTGACCACCCCAAAACTTGCAATTTGTTCGACGCAAGACACACACCCAAGCTAGAAACTAGGAACTAGAGATGCCCCCAAAGAAGAAGAAGCTCGCCGGGCTCATCAAGCTGCAGATCCAGGCAGGTCAGGCTAACCCTGCACCTCCCGTGGGTCCCGCGCTCGGTCAGCACGGCGTGAACATCATGGAGTTCTGCAAGGCCTACAACGCGGCGACTGAGTCCCAGCGCGGCAACGTTGTGCCGGTCGAGATCTCGGTCTACGAAGACCGGACCTTCGATTTCAAGCTGAAGACCCCTCCCGCCGCCAAGCTGCTCCTCAAGGCAGCCGGCGTCGCCAAGGGCTCCGGCGAACCGCACAAGACCAAGGTTGCCTCGGTGACCATGGATCAGGTGCGCGAAATCGCGAAGACCAAGGCTGAAGACCTCAATGCCAATGACATCGAGCAGGCCGCGAAGATCATCGCCGGCACCGCTCGTTCCATGGGCATCACGGTCCAGGGCTGATAGTCCGCTCCACAGCATTACGTGGGAGGGCCGGCCAGGCCCCGACCACAACTGAACCATTCACCACTGCACAGGTAATTCGCTGCAGTGACAAGTAAGGACAGAACAAATGGCAAAGCGCAGCAAGGCGTACCTCGCCGCCGCTGAGAAGATCGACGCAGACAAGCTCTACAGCCCGCTTCAGGCTGCAAAGCTCGCCAAGGAGACGTCGTCCACCAAGATGGATGCAACCGTTGAGGTTGCAGTTCGTCTGGGCGTCGACCCCCGTAAGGCTGACCAGATGGTCCGCGGAACGGTCAACCTGCCCCACGGCACCGGTAAGACCGCTCGCGTCATCGTGTTCGCTGTTGGCGAGAAGGCAGCAGAAGCCGAGGCTGCAGGCGCTGACGTAGTCGGTGCAGAAGACCTGATCGAGCGCATCCAGGGTGGATGGGTCGATTTCGACGCCGCAATCGCGACTCCTGATCAGATGGCCAAGGTCGGCCGCATCGCCCGTGTCCTCGGACCGCGTGGCCTGATGCCGAACCCGAAGACGGGCACCGTCACGGCGGATGTCACCAAGGCTGTCAACGACATCAAGGGCGGAAAGATCAACTTCCGCGTCGACAAGCAGGCCAACCTGCACTTCGTCATCGGCAAGGCATCGTTCGACGATGAGAAGCTGGTGGAGAACTACGGCGCAGCCCTGGACGAGATCCTGCGTGCGAAGCCCTCGTCGGCCAAGGGCCGCTACGTGAAGAAGATCACGGTCTCGACCACCACCGGTCCGGGCATCCCGGTGGATCCGAACCGTACTCGCAACCTCCTCGAGGATGCTGCAGACGCGTAAGCAGTCCGCATACGAACAAGAAGGCCGGCAGGGATCACTCCCTGCCGGCCTTCTTGCCGTTTCGGGAGAGGGTGATCCCCGCCGGTGGTATCGGTCCATCGGTGGTATCGGTCCATCGGTGGTATCGATCTAACGGTGGCATCATCGGGGTATGCACGAAGCGTTCCAGTTCCTCGGAAACTTTTGGTGGCTGATCTTCGTTTTCGGCGGCACCATCGGTGGGGCGCTGAAAGGTGTCGCGGTTGCCAACGAAAGGCGGATCGAGCGCCGGCAAGAGCGCTTCCGGCTCAAGCAGCAGACCAAGGTCGCCATCGCGCAAGCCAACGCACAACATCACGCCGACGAAGAAACACAGCGCCGAGAGCTGGCCAAGGCAATCGAGCAGCACGATGCGGTCGACGCCCGATGGTTCTCGTACGAGCTCGATCCGGTCACACTGCTCGACACCCCGATGATGACGGACATGCGCGAGCCTTTGACCGCCGATTTTCATCGAGCCAAATATCGTGCCGATCTGCTTCGCCCAGGCAATCCGGAGACGATGATCGGCAACCAGCAGGCACAAACCGAGTACCGCGAGGCGGTGCACGCTTACTCGATCGCCTTCGAAATCGCGGAAGCTGAGGCGAAGCGCCGCCGACGGAGCGGATTCACCCTCGACGAACAAGAACGCCTGGTAAGGGCGCAACGTCTGCTGCGACTGGCCATGGACGAGGGCGCGACGCCACAGGAACGTCAGAGTGCGTACCGGAAGGCCCACAAGGAACTCGATGGATTGCTGGTGTTGCCGGACCGAGCTCGGGCAGCAATCGAACACAAGATCGCCAGGGCTATCGGTGCTTGAAGGAATCGGGTGCGTGACGAACTCGATTTGGTTGTGCAGCGAGCAGTCAGGTAGTCTTCGAGGCGGAGTTCAGTGCTGGATATGAACTTCACCCCAAAATCATGTTCTACCCAAGACCGTTGGTGATTGCACTCAGTGATGGGTGTGGTTGAAAGTCCGGGAGTGCCCGGCGGCCCACGTAGGTGAACGAGGTAGGGGGATAGCTTGATGTAGTGGTTCTACAGTTTGCCTGGTTATGCACTGCCTCGCTTTGCATCGTTACGCTGATTCGTAAGCCTCTTCTTCATGTTTCCTCTGTACGCCCCGTGCGCTTGCGCCGGGGCGTTTTGCATGTCGCGGACTGTGTCTTCTCGGGTTCACCCCGATGAGGTGCAGCGGTTCCTGAGTGGGACAACGACTGTCACGAGAGGAGGCGAAGTATGGCAAAGCCTGAGAAGGTTTCCGCAGTTGCGGAAATCACCGAGCAGTTCAAGGGTTCGACCGCCGCTGTGGTCACGGAATACCGTGGCCTTTCGGTTGGCAACATCACGACACTGCGACGCGCTCTCGGAGAAGGTGCCACCTACTCCGTCGCCAAGAACACCCTGGTCAAGCGTGCCGCCGCAGAGG
>NZ_JASHKY010000067.1:0-947 GCF_030056935.1 Rhodococcus sp. IEGM 1302
GACGTCATCATTGTCGGTTCCGGACCGGCCGGCTACACCGCTGGTGTCTACACCGCGCGCGCTGAGCTCCAGCCCCTGCTCTTCGAGGGAACCCAGTTCGGTGGCGCCCTCATGACCACCACCGAGGTCGAGAACTTCCCCGGATTCCGCGAAGGAATCATGGGCCCCGACCTGATGGAACAGATGCGTGAGCAGGCACTTCGCTTCGATACCGACATCCGCACCGAGGACGTCGAAGAGATCGATCTCAGCGGCCCGATCAAGACGGTCGTCGCGAACGGCGAAACGTACGCCGCGCACGCGATCATCCTCGCCATGGGCGCGGCAGCCCGTTACCTCGGCATTCCCGGTGAAGAACGCCTCCTCGGCCGCGGCGTCAGCGCCTGCGCCACCTGCGACGGCTTCTTCTTCCGTGACCAGGACATCGTCGTGGTCGGCGGCGGCGACTCCGCGATGGAAGAGGCAACCTTCCTGACCCGCTTCGCTCGCTCGGTCACCCTGGTGCACCGCCGCGAGGAATTCCGCGCCTCACGGATCATGCTCGAGCGCGCCAAGGCCAACGAGAAGATCCGCTTCCTGACCAACGCGGAGCCCGTCGAGGTCCTCGGCGAGAACAGCGTCACCGGGCTCGTCGTTCGTGACACCGTCACGGGTGAGACCTCCACACTCGAGATCACCGGCATGTTCGTCGCCATCGGCCACGACCCGCGCAGTGAGCTCGTCAAGGGCCAGGTCGATCTCGACGACGCCGGATACGTGCGCGTCGCTCCCGGTTCCACCGCGACCTCCGTCGACGGCGTCTTCGCTGCCGGTGACCTGGTCGATCACACGTACCGTCAGGCGATCACCGCTGCCGGCACCGGATGCTCCGCAGCAATCGACGCCGAACGCTGGCTGGCCGACCGCGGCGACATCACCGCCAACACGCTCGACGCAGCCGGCCACAC